>NZ_JAKWJU010000001.1 GCF_022524345.1 Streptomyces marispadix
GCCATGGCTGCTGGGCGCCGCGATCACTTCGCCTTTGCGAGAACAGCACCTGGAGTTGGGGAAGCAGGGTGCCGCGGCCGCCCTGCTGATGATGTCCGCTTTAACTGCCCATTCTTTACGGAGAGTTACGTAACCGCCCGTAGCAGACCCCGTAAGGAAACATGTAAGGAGAGTTGTAAGGCAGGTGGAGTCCCGTGCGGACCACCCTGTCAGTTCGCTCTGCGTCTGATGTCTGCCTGCTCATCAACTCCCGTACGTTGCCAGCCTGTTCGGCAGTACAGGTTTTGTCAGGCGGCGATGCCGACGCCGGAGACGTAGGCGTATGCGTCGTACTCCGAGCCCAGGTCGGTGATGATGTCGTCCCAGGCGGCGTCGAGTCTGGCGGTGTCGCGGGCGTCCCAGGCGGAGACGATGTCGTGCCAGTCCCGGATCTGGAGGGAGCGCTGTTGTACGTCGCGGCGGTGTGGGGGGCGTACCGCGGTCTGGTTGACGGGGTAGATCTCTACGCGGGTTCCGGCGCCTGCTCGGTTGAGGCGTTTTGTCAGTGCGCCGGAGCGGAGCATGTTGTGGCTGCGCAGGGTGCGGTAGGCCTTTTCGATGCGTTGGCGGCTTTTCCGGGAGGGTGTTGCTTTGCCGGTCTGCCAGCGGCGGAGTGTGGCGGGGCGTACGCCGGCGTTTTTGAGGGCGGTGCGGCCGGCGGGGCTGTCGAGGTAGTGGAGGCGGGCGTGGAGGCCGCGGCGGGTGTCGATGGGGCTGCGGATGCCGGTGTCGCGGATGATCCGGTCCAGTTCTGCGGCGAGGGCTTCGGCGCCGGGGATGCCTTGGGCGTGGTATTTGGAGAATTCGCCCCATTCCTCGCGTGCGGTCACCGGTCGGCTCCCAGCGTGTAGGTGCGCTTGGGTTTCATGTCGGACAGGTCTCGTCCTTCTGTGAATACCTGCTGCCAGTCGCCGTGGACGTGCAGCTCGTCGGTGCCGGTGACTTCGACGACCACGAGTCCGGCCTGGTGTGCTTTGCGGGCCTTGAGCCAGAGGTTCGCGTATGCCTGGCTGCGGAGGATGTGCATCCAGTCGGGGCGGCGGATCTCGCGGTTGTAGGTGGCGGCCCAGGGGGGACGACCATGGAGTCGGGGGCGTTGGGGTCTCGCCCCGGTCGTCGTCCCCCCTCCTCCCAGGCCGCGTGGGCGTGTCCACGGCGAGTGCGTGTGGGGAGCAGGTCCACGCGGGTCACGAGCCGGCCCGACAGAAGCTCTACATCCCCAGCGGATCCACCTACAGGGAGCGCGACCGAGAAGGAGGCATAATCGAAGGGGTTCCGCACGCCCAAGTGGGCGCGGGGGGGGGGGCAGGGGGCGAGGAGAGGACGGGCGCGGAGAGGGTGCAGACTCCGGGATCCGCGCCCCGGGGCCGAAGCCCCGGTCACCGCAGAGCTGACACCCAAACCGATGAGACCAGTCCTGGCGCCGGGTGCTGCAACTCCGGAGAACCTCGCGCAGCCCCAACTACACGGGTGTGGGCGCGGCCTGCCATCTGCTGCGCCTGGCCGGAGGGCTACCTCGACCGCCCCGCCGGCGCGGACCGCCCAGGAGCCGGCGGGGAGTGACGGTCCAGTCGGAGGCGGGCGCGCAGCGAGGAGGAGCCCGGGTGGGCGGGGGCGCGGATCGGGCGAGACGCGGACGATCTCTCCACCCGCGTCGGAGACCGACGGGAGGGTCGGGCAGTAGTGAGAATTCGCCTCGGGGAGTCGTCCGCGGTCCGCTCGTTCGGTGGCCTCCAGGGAGGTGGCAGCCGCGGCGGTCGCCCGGGAGCCCGGTGGCCGCATGCCCCCAGCGTGTGGGGAGCGGGGGAGGTGCGCTTGCGGTCTGCCCGGCCCCGCGGGCCGCGGGGTGTCGGAGGGCAGTCTCGTCCTCGTGACCGGGGGGGGGGGGGGGGGGGCGGTGATGGGGGGTCCTGGCATGAGAGGGGACCTTGGCTCAAGGCCCGCAAGCACACCAGGCCGGACTCGTGGTCGTCGAAGTCACCGGCACCGGCGAGCTGCACGTCCACGGCGACTGGCAGCAGGTATTCACAGAAGGACGAGACCTGTCCGACATGAAACCCAAGCGCACCTACACGCTGGGAGCCGACCGGTGACCGCACGCGAGGAATGGGGCGAATTCTCCAAATACCACGCCCAAGGCATCCCCGGCGCCGAAGCCCTCGCCGCAGAACTGGACCGGATCATCCGCGACACCGGCATCCGCAGCCCCATCGACACCCGCCGCGGCCTCCACGCCCGCCTCCACTACCTCGACAGCCCCCCGGCCGCACCGCCCTCAAAAACGCCGGCGTGACGCCCCGCCACACTCCGCCGCTGCGCAAAGCCACCCTCCCGGAAAAGCCGCCAACGCATCGAAAAGGCCTACGCAGGTGGCCCCGCGGCGGCCCCCAACATGCTCCGTTCCGCCGCGACGAGCGCCTCGCACCGGGTCCAGAGCGGAGCATGTTGTGGCTCCGCCAGCGTGCGACACCGCCAGACTCGACGCCGGAGACGTAGGCGTATGCGTCGTACTCCGAGCCCAGGTCGGTGATGATGTCGTCCCAGGCGGCGTCGAGTCTGGCGGTGTCGCGGGCGTCCCAGGCGGAGACGATGTCGTGCCAGTCCCGGATCTGGAGGGAGCGCTGTTGTACGTCGCGGCGGTGTGGGGGGCGTACCGCGGTCTGGTTGACGGGGTAGATCTCTACGCGGGTTCCGGCGCCTGCTCGGTTGAGGCGTTTTGTCAGTGCGCCGGAGCGGAGCATGTTGTGGCTGCGCAGGGTGCGGTAGGCCTTTTCGATGCGTTGGCGGCTTTTCCGGGAGGGTGTTGCTTTGCCGGTCTGCCAGCGGCGGAGTGTGGCGGGGCGTACGTACGCCGGCGTTTTTGAGGGCGGTGCGGCCGGCGGGGCTGTCGAGGTAGTGGAGGCGGGCGTGGAGGCCGCGGCGGGTGTCGATGGGGCTGCGGATGCCGGTGTCGCGGATGATCCGGTCCAGTTCTGCGGCGAGGGCTTCGGCGCCGGGGATGCCTTGGGCGTGGTATTTGGAGAATTCGCCCCATTCCTCGCGTGCGGTCACCGGTCGGCTCCCAGCGTGTAGGTGCGCTTGGGTTTCATGTCGGACAGGTCTCGTCCTTCTGTGAATACCTGCTGCCAGTCGCCGTGGACGTGCAGCTCGTCGGTGCCGGTGACTTCGACGACCACGAGTCCGGCCTGGTGTGCTTTGCGGGCCTTGAGCCAGAGGTTCGCGTATGCCTGGCTGCGGAGGATGTGCATCCAGTCGGGGCGGCGGATCTCGCGGTTGTAGGTGGACTCTCCCATGGTGGAGATGAACTTGGAGTACGCGGATTTGAGGTATTCCACCGTGACGTCGTCTCCGTTTTCGATGGCTTCCCGGCGTACTTGGGCGAGGGTGCGGCGCAGCTTCTCCAGGACGTTCTCCGTCGCGCCGGAGGTCCATGATTCGTGGATGAGGGGCGGGTCGCACAGGCCGTCCTGGGTGCAGCGCTGGAGGAGGCGCAGGGTGGGTTCGGTGATCCAGACGTCGCCGGTTTTGCGGCGGTCTCCGAGTGGTGAGGGCAGGTCCTCGTGGGGCCAGGCGGGTGGGGTGATGTGGTGGATGCCGGCGCGTTTGGGGTCGTGGACTTGGCTGTCGTTCCAGGTGAGTTGGCCGATGGGCAGGTGTGTCTTGAATGCGGCGAGGTAGGCGGCGTTCGCATCGAGTGCGATGGTCTCGCGTGGGGTGGCGTCGGCGCGTACGGCGGTGTTCTTCCAGTTCTGGCGGCCTTCCCAGATGGCGTCGGCGCCGGATTTCTGGCCGGTCTTCTTCAGCAGGTCCAGTACCGGCGGGAACGAGCTGTGTTCGTAGCGGGAGCCTTTGCGGGTGTGGTCGAACCAGGCCATGACGTCCGGCACGGCCCGCTTGATGAGTGTTCTGGCCGCGGCGTCGGCGTCGCCGCCCGCGGCGTGCAGGGCGTCGGCGACGGTGGCGTGGATCTGTTCGATGACGTCGGCGTCGAGTGATCCTGAACGCGCCGCGGCGGGGCGGGACTTGGGAGCTGTGGTGGCTCGGTTGGCGTGCTCTGCCGGGGGGTGGGGTGGTGGCTGCTTTGTGCGGGGTGCAGGCGGCGGTGGAGGGGGTTGTGGGGGTGTGTGCGGGTCGGGGGTGTCGAGGAAGCGGGCGTGTACGAAGTCGGGGTAGAGCGTCACGTCGCCCATGCCGATGTCGTCGTCGGCTACGGCGAGTCGGGCCGTGTCGCCGGTGCGCTCCAGGCGGAGTACGACGTCGGCGCGGAGGGTGTCGAGGAGGGTGGGGTCGTCGGTGTCGACGACGGCGAGTACCGGCAGGTGGTGGGTGCGGGCGAGGCGCATCAGGTCGCGGGTCGCGGCGGGGAGGGTGTCGCCGGACAGCGGTACGGCCGGGTCCGCGGCGGTTTGGAGGCGGTCGACGACGAGGAGGGCCAGGCCGTCGACGTCGGCGAGGGTGGACTCGATGGCGCCGGTGTCGAGGTCGTCTCCGTCGTCGACGTACAGGGGGGCTTGGCGGGGTTCGGCGAGTCGTGCGGCGAGGTGTGGCGGGGGGTCCAGCAGGCCCGATCGCAGTCGTTGGTAGTCGGCGCCGGCGTGTGCGGCGGTGATGCGGGCGACGACGTCCGCGGCGGAGGGGCCGGAGGCGGCGTAGAGGACGGGGCGGCCGTGGACGACGGCGGTGTCGCGGGCCGCGCTCGCGGCGAGGAGGCTGCCGCCGGCGCCGGGTGCGGCGGCGATGAGGGCGAGGCGGCCCGGGAGGAGTCCGCCGCCGGTCGCGTCGTCGAGGGCGGCGAGTCCGTAGGAGAGTGCGGCGCGGGCGGTGCTGGTGATGCTCTCCAGCACCGCGGCGGGTCCGGTCAGTGTCCGTGCCCGGCGAGCAGGCCGCGGGGTCTGGGGCGGTGCGGCCTCGGCGGGCGGGGCGGGCGCCTCGTCGACGGGCCTGGTCGCTGCGGTTTCGGCGGGCGACGGGGGCGTGGGCGCCGGGACCGTCGCCTCGGCGGGGACGTCGGCGGGGAGGAGTACGGCGACGTCGCGGGTGCGCTTCCGCAGCCGCTGGGGAGCGCCGGCGGCGGCTGCGGTGACGAGGCTGCCCAACTGCTGGCGGGCCTGGGTGAGTCCGTGCGCGGGCCAGGACTCCAGCACGGCGTGCTGCTGTTCGGTGAGGGCGTTCAGCGGTGTCAGGACGGCCCGTACGACCGTGTCGCCGGACTCCCGCGTGATGACCACGGGCTTTCCGGCATCGAGCAGTTGGAACAGGGCCTTACGAGCGGCCTCCGTCCCGTACGGCCCTGTGGCGACGCCGTGTGTGGGCACGCGGGGTCACCTCCTCACGGTTTCGACCTCACACCTTGATGTGTAAGCAGTGAGAGCAAACCTATCAAGACGTGTCCCAACTATGCGCCGGAACAGGCGCTTTCACCAACATGACGAGACGTCGTCATGTCAGGAGCGGTGACGGACACCAAGGGGAAGAGGCGGCAGGTGCCGGTCGCGGGCGCCTGCCGTCTTGTTTCCGGAAGGGGCCGAACGGCCGGACCTGACAGCCCAGTTAGCCGGCACGTACAGGCACCGGCGCGGACGGTGCTGTGCGGAGTACGCGGAGTACCGTCCGGGCCGGACGGCTCCCGCCGCGATGCGGGCCGGGCTTCTCCGCGGGCCGGTGCCGCACCGGTTTGTCACTGTGGGCTCAGATGGCTGTGTTTCCATGCCTGTTGGGGTTCGCCGACGGCGTCATCCGCTTCCTGAGCGGCTGTTCGGGCCCGGCCGCGTCGGCCGGCCGCCGGGGCCGCACCGTTCGGCGGCAGGTCGTTCGGCGGTCGGTGCCTGGCGGGGTTCTAGGGACTCGGCCACAGGGTGAGGCGGTCGGTGACCCAGTCCCACACCCCGGCCTGTGCGCTCTTGCCGGCTCCGCGGGGGTCGAGGTCCGGGGCCCGCCTGCGGAGCCACCGGGCTGTGGCTTCGGGGTCCGCCACGGAGACGGAGAGCAGCCTCCACGGCGTACCGGGCCGCACCTCGACGCACACCACGGGACGGCCGGGCCGGAAGGCGACGAAGTCGTCCTCCTCGTGGTCTCGGCGGGTGCCGGCGTACAGCGCCCCCGAGATCCACACGCCGCGGCGTGCGACTCCGCGCAGAGCACGCCACCAGTCACGCTCGGTCCTCACGCGCCGTACCGCGGCGAGCGGTACCCGCACGTCGCCGTGCCGCGCTGCGGCCTTCTCCCACCAGGGCAGCCGGACGATCAGGTCGTCGTCTTCGACGAGTAGCCGTGCCATCGCGCGTTCGTCCCCACTTCGTGGCGGTCCTCGGCCCGATCCGGGTTCCCGCCGGAACCCGGTTCACCCCCCGCCCGCTCGCCGAGACACGGGCCGCGGGAGTGCCGGCTCTCCGCGGGCGGCGGTCGTCCGCACGCGCCGGTCGTCGGCCAGCGTTTCGCCCCGGGCATTTCAACGGCAGCGCCGTCGCCGTCGCCGCCGCCGCCCCAGGGGGCACCAAAGGAGGCACCAAAGCGTGAACCGGGCCCTCCCCCGCGCAGGGTTGGGCCGCAGGCGTAGCGAAGCTGGCACCGCCTTCCCCCGGCCGTCATCTCAACTTCCCGTCTGTGGGCGGGACATGGAGACAGCGCGACACAGAGAGGTTCGGCCGGGAGGTTCGGCCGGGTGTCGAACTGGGCGCTCCTGTCTGCGCGTTCCCCACCCCCGGGGGGCCGGGCCCGACGGCGCGGAGCGCACCCTCCCGGCCGACGCCGCCACCCCCGTTCCCGCTCCCGCTGCTTCTCCCTGTGCCCGTTACCTCTGCGTCCCCTCCAGCCTTCCAGCCCTTCCCAGACCCTCCGGTGTCCCGGCCGTCGCCTCCGGCTCCGTTTCTTCCGGGCGTTACGGTCGAAAGTAGGTAAAAGCTGCGCGGAAGGGGACACTATGTCGTCCCGGATGGTGCATGAGAGCGCACTCAACGATCTGCGGAGGGGTTTCACCGGCGTTCTGCTGACTCCCGGTGATCCCTCGTATGAGGAGCGGCGGCATGTCTTCAACGCCATGATCGACCGCTCGCCCGCGCTGATAGCTCTGCCCCGTAACGAGGCCGAGGTGGCCCGGGCCGTGGCCTACGGGCGTGCCGAGGGGCTGCAGATCGCGGTGCGCGGCGGCGGGCACAGCGTGGCGGGGAATTCCACGACCGACGGGGTGGTGGTGGATCTGCGGCTGATGAACGGCGTCACGGTGAATCCGGACGCGCGGGCGGTGCGGGTGGGCGGCGGTGCCACCATGGCCGATCTCGACCGTGCGACCCAGCCGTATGCGCTGGCCACGACGGGCGGGCGGGTCTCGACGACGGGGGTCGGCGGGTTCGTGCTCGGCGGGGGTTCGGGGTGGCTGGAGCGGGCCTTCGGCCTGGCCTGCGACAACCTGCTGGCGGCCGAGGTCGTCACCGCCGGCGGTGATCTCGTACGGGCCACGCCGCACACCCACAGCGAACTGTTCTGGGCGCTGCACGGCGGCGGCGGCAACTTCGGCCCGGTCACCTCGCTGACGCTGCGGCTGCATCCGCTGCCCGCGCTGACGGCCGCGCTGCTGGTGTGGCCGCCGGAGTCGGGTGGGGAAGTGGCGCGCGCCTACCGGGAGTTCATCGCCGGCGCCCCGGACCAGGTCGGGGGCGGGCTGATCTACCTGACCGCCGGGGAGGAGCCCTTCGTCCCCCGCGGGCTGGTGGGGAAGCTGGTGTGCGCGGTACTGATCACCTACACCGGGCAGGAGGCGCAGGCCCGTGAGGTCATGGCCCCGATGCTGCGGCTCGGCCACGCCGGAGCGATGATCGCCCAACTCCCCTACGCGCAGCTGCAGAGCATGCTCGACGACCCGCCCGGCTACCGCAACTACTGGTCCGCGGAACACCTCGACGCCTTCCCCGACGACGCCGTCGACCTGTTCTGCGCACGGGCCCACGACATGATCGTCCCCTCCCCCTCCCAGCACGTCCTCTTCCCCCAGGGCGGCGCGGTCGCCCGCGACGCCGACCGCTACCCCCTGCCCTGGCGGCACGCCCCCTGGATCGTCCACCCCTTCGGACTGTGGAACGACCCCGCCGACGACACCCGCGGCAAACAATGGGCCCGCGGCCTGCGCGAGGACCTCTCCCCCTGGGCAAGCGGCGCCGTCTACCTCAACTTCATCGGCCACGAAGGCGAAGACCGCATCATCGCCGGCCTCGGCCGCCACAACTACCAGCGCCTGGCCCGCATCAAGGCCCACTACGACCCCGACAACACCTTCCGCCTCAACCACAACATCAAACCCGCCCCCTGACCCCCACACACCAGGCAGCGGGCAGCGGGCAGCGGGCAGGCCAACGCCCCGGGCGCCGGGGCGAGAACACCACCCCCCAGCACCACCGGCCCACACCCGCACCCCGCCCCGGGACACCGATCCCGCCCCGCCCCCGGGGCCGGTCCCGGCCTCGACCTCGACCGCGGTCTCGGTCTCGGTCTCGGTCTCGGCCGGTGAGGCAGCACCTCAGCAACCGTCCCGAACTACCGGCCCCCACCCGCCCCGTACGGCGACGAACAGCAGGCCGTCCGATCCCACACGGCCCGCTACGGGCGGCGAGCACGCCGCACACCCGCAGACACCGCAGCGTTGCCCCACCGGACGAGACCAGGCACCCCCGCCCCCAACGAGACCTCCGTCGTCGGCACAACCCCGCGGACAACACCCGGGCGCACCCCTTCGTGCGCCCGGCGAAGTCCTGGCTCCAGGCGGGCACTTGGCGCAGGCCGGTGTCCGGTCGGGCGGGGCGGCCGGGCGGGTAGCGGAGTGCCTGGGGCCGGGGATGTGAAGGGGACTCGGCCACCACCCGCCCCCCGGACCCGATGAACACAAAGCCCGGCCCCACAGCCCCCACACCCCACACTCTCCCGCTCTCCCGGGACGAGACCGGCCCCCCACCGACCGGCACACATACCACCCGCACGACGCGCCCCCGGGCACCGGCCCGCCTGGTTCACCGCCGTCCCGCCAACACCCCACCCCACCCCGGCGAAGCGCCCGATCACCAGCGGCCACGCTCTACGCCCACCACGCGTGCCGTACGCCGCACGCCAGAACTTCGGCCCGCCCGACAGGCGCACCCCTGAGACAGCAACAACCGCCCCTTCTCCGCCAGTTCACTCACCTCCCGACGCCCCCGCGCCGCCGCACGACCCCACACCCCAGCGCCCGGGGCCCGGGGCCCGCCCAAAATGCGCGGGTGGTCCGGCGAAACGCCTCGCGCCCGTACAGCACGTGGCCGGTGCGAGCGATCAGTGAGCACCGGCATCCGCCGCCAGCCCCGCCCGCGCGCTGCCGCCGGAACCACCACCGCCCCGGCCCCCGCGCACCCGGCACAACTCCCCCGCCACGACAGCCCGTTCCCCACCCCCGGCCCGCAACCAGCCGCCGGGCCCGGCCCTCCCTACGGCCCCGCCCCGGGAAAGGACCTCCCGGCCGACGCCCATGCCGCGACCGGCTACCGCCGCCTCGCCCCCTGTGACGCGGGCGCGATCGCGCCGTCTACGCGACGTCAACACACCGCCCACACCGGCGCCTTCACCGGCCGCCGACCCCCGGCGCCAGAGACCCCGGCGCCGGGCGACCGCGGTTAGCCCCGCCGGCGCGATCACTGCCACCATGGGCGATGCGCCGAGCCGCTGCCCCCGGGCAGGCCGCGCCCCGTGCGCACGCCCGCAGCAGCTTCTACCAGGGCAACCACCAGGAAAAGAAACCAACCCCCTTGCAGAGGAGTCGACATGTCGTCGAAGCGCCGCCGTAAGAAGAAGGCACGCCGTAAGAACGCGGCCAACCACGGCCGCAAGCCCCAGACCTGAACCACCACCGCACACCCGCACCCCACCGGCGCACGCCGCACCCGGCAGCCGCCCGCCCCCGCCGCCCCTACCCCGGGCGCCCCGGGGGCGGGCGGCTGCCCCGCACCCAGAACCTCCGGCACCCCCGACATCCCCAGCACCCCCAGCACTCCCGGCTCCTCCGGCGTCCGGTCGGCGACCTCGCCCCGGGCGGCGTTTGTCAACAGGGCAACGAACAGCACCCCCCTCCTTTACAACGTTGTAGCGGGCGCAGTACACATGCTCTGCCGCCGTCAGCGCCCAGGGAGGGGACACGTACGTGACCGCAACCACCGCCGGATCCCGGATCCGCACCGCCGTCGCAGGATCGGCCCTGCTCGCCGTCCTCGCCGCCGCGCCCGGGGCCTACGGCACGTTCGCCTCCGCCGACTCCCGGAACCCGGCTTCTGAGAGCCCGGCTTCGGGGAAGACCTACGTCAACCCCGTCTCCCGCGGCTTCGCCGACACCTTCGCCGACCCCGCCGTCGTCCGCGGAAAAGACGGCTACTGGTACGCGTTCGGCACCACCGACCCCCTGCGCAGCGGCGGGAAACCCCACTCGCTTCCCGTCGCCCGCTCCCGCGACCTGGTGGAGTGGAAGTACGTCACCGACGCGCTCGGCAAGGACAACGCGCCCGGCTGGGCCGCGGAAGACGCCGCCTACTGGGCCCCCGACATCACCTACCACGACGGCCGCTACTGGCTGTACTTCGTGGTCACGCAGACCGACGCCACCGACGAGAAGGACGACAGCGCCATCGGCGTCGCCACCGCCTCCAGCCCCGCCGGACCGTGGAAGACCCACGGCGAACCGGTCGTGCCGCCCCGCCGCGGCGACAACGGCTTCAAATGGACCTTCGACCCCGCCCACGTCACCGACACCGACGGCCGCCGCTACCTCTACTACGGCTCCTACAACGGCGGCATCGAAGTCACCGCGCTCTCCCCCGACGGCACCCGGCGGGCGGGCCGCCCCACCCTGGTCGCCACCGACAACCGCTTCGAAGGCGCGTATGTGATCCGCCGCGGCGGCTGGTGGTACCTCTTCGCCTCCTCCGGCGACTGCTGCGCCGGGCCGACCACGGGTTACTCGGTGTTCGCAGGCCGCTCCCGCTCCGTCCGCGGCCCCTTCACCGACCGCGACGGCGTACCGCTGACCGCGTCGCGCACCGGAGGCTCCATCACGCTGACCCCCAACGGCAACCGGTGGGTGGGAACCGGCCACAACGCGGTCGTCACCGACCTCGCCGGGCAGGACTGGATGCTCTACCACGCCATCGACCGCTCGAACCCGTACCTCGACAAGCCCTACGGCATCAACCGGCGCCCCATGCTCATCGACCGGCTCGACTGGAAGAACGGATGGCCGGTGGTGCGAGGCGGGAAGGGCGCCTCGGCCGGGCGGCAGCCCGCACCGGTGACCTCTCCCCGCACGAAAGCGCAGAAGCGGCCGGCCGTCCCTGCCGGCGGGGACAGCCGGCCGCCCGGCGATCCCGGATCCCTCGACCCCGCCCGCAGCGACGAGTTCGACGGTGAACGGCCCCGCCCCGGATGGCAGTGGGTACGTCACCCGGCGGGAAGCGTGAGGGACGGGCAGTACGTGTGGCGGACCCAGGACGCGGAGCTGCACAAGAAGACCAACACCGCGTCCGTCATGCTGCGTCAGGCGCCGCGGGGCGACTTCACCGTCGAGACGAAACTCAGCATCGACCTCGGCGTGGAGACCGTACGCAACTACCAGCAGGCCGGACTGGTCGCCTACGCCGGCGACGACCGGTACCTGCGCCTCGCGCACACCGCCATCTGGAACACCCGGCAGACCGAATACGGCAAGGAGCAGCCGTATGCCGGAGACATCGCCTACGGCTCGGCCTCGGTCGGCCCTCCCGCACGGACCACATGGCTGCGGCTGCGGCACACCACCTCTCACGGGGAACACCACGTGCAGGCCCTCACCAGCCGCGACGGAACACAGTGGACCGCCGGCGGCACATGGACCATCCCCGGAAAACACCGGCTGCGCTACGGACTCGTATCCCTCGGCGGCGACGGAGCCACGGCGAAATTCGACTACTACCGCCTCTACCGGCACTGACAGCACCACAGCAAACAGAACCCGGACAGCGGGCAGCAGGCGAGCAGAACCCGGGCAGCGGGCGAGCAGGAGACGGGCAGGACGGAGCACGGGTACCGGGCGGCTCCAGGCGGGCCGCGCGCCGGGCCGGCACCACGCGAGGCATGACCCGGCGGCAGAGCGGGCCCGGGTGCCGCAGACCCCCGAGCCCGCTTCTGCCCAGCCGTGCACCAGGTCCTGCGCTGCGCGACGCATCACGCCGGGCATGACCCGGCCGCGCGGCGGCTACCCCGGAAGGCAGCAACCACAAGCCGGAAAGGGGAGAACGCTGATGATCTCGGAGCAGATCTCGGTGGCGGTGCCCGGCAACGTCGACCTCCCCGGGGACCTCGACATGCCGCCCTCCCCGCGCGGGATGGTGCTGTTCGTCCACGGAAGCGGCAGCTCCCGGCACAGCCCGCGCAACCGCGCCGTCGCCGCCGAACTACAACGCCACGGATGGGGCACCCTGCTGATCGACCTCCTCAGCGAGGACGAGGAGAAGACCGACGCGGCGACCGGGCAGCACCGCTTCGACATCGCCCTGCTCAGCGAACGGACGGCCACCGCCATCGAGTGGCTGAGCAAATACCCCGTGACCCACGGCGTGCCCGTGCACCTCTTCGGAGCCAGCACCGGCGCAGCAGCCGCCCTCGTCGCCGCAGCCCAGGCCGGACCGGTCGTCTCCGTCGTCTCCCGCGGAGGCCGCCCCGACCTCGCCGGCGACGCCCTCAAACAGGTAGAAGTCCCCGTACTGCTCCTCGTCGGCGGACGCGACCCCCAGGTACTGGAACTGAACCAGGAAGCCGCCCAGCTCCTGCCCGCGGACCACCAGCTCCAGGTCATCCCCGGAGCAACACACCTCTTCGAAGAACCCGGCGCCCTGGAACAGGTCGCCGCCGCAGCACGCGAATGGTTCCTCAACACCGCCGAAGCACACGCCGAAGGCCACCACCTGCCCTGACCCCCACCACACCCAGCCCCCCGGCACCCGCCCGCCGTCCCCCGCCCACACCGGCACCACCGAACGACCCACGACCCACGAGCGAACGGCCCACGAGCGGGAAACCGCCGGCTACGCCGGGACGCCGAAGCGCCGCGGCCAGGGGAAACCCGGCGCGAAAGCCCTGTCCCCAGACCGGCCGACGCGGGACAGCGACCCCTCACGACACCCGGCCGGGAAGCGTTCGACGCGCAGCAGCCCCCGCCCCTCCCCGGGGCCGGACAGGCCGCAGAGCACACGCCCTCCCCCCGCCGAACAGACCGCCAGGAACACGTCCTTCGCGCGCCGGGCACCCCGGTACGATGCGGGCATCACCTACCGGGGGCCGAGCAGCGGCCAGGCCGAGGAGAACTGAAGCCAGTTGCCGCGCCGGATCACCATCTACGACGTCGCCTCCCAAGCCGGAGTGAGCATCTCCACCGTCTCACTCGCGCTCAACACCCCAGCCCGGGTCAGCGAGCGCACACGGCAGCGCGTGCTGAAGGCCGCGGACGCACTCGGCTACACACCCAAGACGGAGGCCGTCGCCAAGGCCCGCAAGGGAGTCGGGCGGATCGGCGTGCTCGCCCCCTACACCTCCTACCCCTCGGTGGCACGGCGGCTGAGCGGTGTACTGAAAGCGGTGGGCGACGGGCCGCTGGAAGTCGTCGTCTTCGACCACGCCTCAGCGGCACATTCCGCCTCACCCCTGCTGGAGACTCTGCCGCTGACCGGCCGGCTCGACGGACTCATCGTGATGAGCCTGCCGCTGGAGGACCATGCCGCCCGCCGCCTCACCGACTCCCGGCTGCCCGCGGTACTGGTCGACGCGCGGCGGGACGGCTTCGACTCCGTGCACACCGACGACGCCGACGGCGGACGGCTGGTAGCCGAACATCTGCTGGAACGCGGCTACCACAGCTTCGGCTTCCTCGGCGAGGAACAGATGTCGCAGGCGTACCAGTCGCCGGGACAGCGCCGCCTGGCCGGATTCCGTACCGCACTGGCCAGCGCGGGCCACCGACTTGAAGCAGAGCGCGTGCGCCACACCCCCCACGGACTGGAACAGGCCACCAAAGCAGCGAAAGAACTGCTGGCCAGCCCGGACCGGCCGCGGGCACTGTTCGCCGCAGACGACACACTCGCCGCCGGGGCCCTGCGCGCGGCCGGTTCACTGGGACTGGCCGTCCCCGGCGACCTCGCACTGGCCGGATTCGACGACAGCGAACTGGCCCGTGCACTGGAACTCACCACCGTCCGGCAACCCCTGGAAGAATCCGGCCACACCGCAGCCGACCTGCTGATCCAGCGCATCACCCACGGCCCCACGGCCACACGGGAGACCACCCTCAAACTGGAACTCCTCCCCCGGCACTCCACCTGAAAAGCCACGCGGAAGCCGGACACAGAACCACCGACCACCGGACCACCGGACCACCGGACCACCGGACCACCGGCAACCCGCGACCGGCAACCGACCCGGAGTGTCGAAGTGCTTCGACGAATGCTGTTGACAGGGCGGGGGGGGGCGTGAGGCTGCCGGTGACCCATCGGCCTGGAAGAACGGAGACGCCGTGCGCAGCAGCCACGTGGTGACAGGAGGAGGCCGCGGCATCGGACGGGCCGTGGCCGAACGGCTGCTCGCCGAAGGCCACTTCGTGGTGGTGATCGAGGCCGACCCGGAGGCGGTGGAGTGGCTGGAGCACCCTGCGCACGCCGCTCGCGCCTCGGCCGTCACCGGCGACGCCCGCGAAGAGGCCGTGGCGGAGCACGCGGCGGACCTCGCCGAATCAGCCGGCGTGCTGGACGGCTGGGTCAACAACGCCGCCGTCTTCCGCGACGCGTCACCCGGCATCTCCCCCACCCCGGCGGTCATCGAACTGATCGAGGCCGTCATGGTCCCGCCGTCACGGGATGCGCCACCGCCCTACGCCGGTTCCTGAAGGCCGACTCGCCCGGGGCGATCGTCAACATCACCTCGCACCAAGCCCGTCGGCCCGTACCGGGATGCGCCCCGTACGCCACCGCGAAGGCGGCCGTCGAAGGACTGACACGGGCACTCGCCGTCGAATACGGACCCCGCGGCATCAGGGTCAACGCCGTAGCACCCGGATCGATCGCGACCGAGCGCTACACATCACTCCTCGCCGCCCAGGAACCCCACACAGCGCAGGCCGTAGAAGCCGGGATGCGGGCACTGCACCCACTCGGCAGGACCGGCCTCCCCGAAGAAGTCGCCGCAGCCGTGACGCACCTGCTCTCCACCGAGGCCGCCTACATCACCGGCGTCACCCTGCCCGTCGACGGCGGACGAACCATCCTCGGCCACGACCCCGAACCGCTGCAGACCACCAACACCTGACAAGCCCCTCCCCGCACGACGCGCACACAACGAAGCGCGCTCACACGAGGAAACGCGCTCACGCGAAGAGGCGGGCTCACGCGAAGAGGCGGGCTCACGCGAAGAGGCGGGCTCACGCGAGGAAACGCAGAACGCTCACTCCGTGAAACGCAGAACGTAGCGGCGCTGCCAGGGCGTCTCCACCGCACGGGGATCGTAATGGCGCCGCACAAAGGCCACGGCCTCGGCCGCCGGGACACCGTCGAGGACAGCCAGACACGCCAGCGCGGTACCGGTACGACCCCGGCCCCCACCGCACGCGACCTCCACCCGCTCCGCCCCGGCCCGCGACCACGCCTCACTCAACACCGCCAACGCCTGAGGACGGCTCACGGGCAGCCGGAAATCGGGCCAGCGCAACCAGCAGAAATCCCACGGCACATGAGACGGCTCCTTGCCCAGCAAGAACACCGAAAACGCCGGGACAGGCCCCGGCGGCAACGGACGGCGCAGCGCCCGTCCACGCAACAGACGCCCCGAGGGAAGACGCACCACCCCGCCTCCCGCCGGATCCCAAGTACCGCTCACAGGGCCCAGGCTAGACCCCCAGGCGGGACGCAGCCCCCGGCCTGAAGCGGCCCGCGCAGCCACAACAGGAATGAGCAAAAAGGGATGAGCAAAAAGGGATGATGGGCGCACCAGCCGAGGAAGGGACCGGAGAAGAACATGGAGATCTGGATCAACCCCCACTGTTCCAAATGCCGTTCCGCACTGTCACTGCTGGACGCGGAAGGCGCCCACTACACCGTACGGCGCTATCTCGAACACCCCCCACCACCACCGAACTGGAAGACGTCCTCACACGACTGGAACTGGAACCCTGGGACATCACCCGCACCCACGAACCCGCCGCCACAGACCTCGACCTCGCCTCCTGGCCACGCACCCCAGACAACCGCACACGCTGGATCGAAACACTCGCCGCCCACCCCACCCTCATCCAACGCCCCATCATCACCGCCCACGACGGAACCACCGTCATAGCCCGCACACACCACAAACAGTGAAAACCGCACTCCAACACGACACACCACAAACACCCAACTAAAACCCCCACACAAACACCCAACAGACGCGGACAAGCACCCAACCGATACAGAACCCCCAGACAAGCACCCGACAGATACAGAAACCCCCGGGGGGCCGCTCAACCAGCAGCACCATGACCGACGTTGACGCTGCGACGGCCGTTGACGCTATGACCGGCGGCGGCCCACCCCTGCGACCCCAGCACCCCACCAACACCGCACACAACAACAACAGATGCGACACACCACTCACCGGAACCGGCGAAAGCCGCCACCCCACCCCAGACCGTCCGGACGTCACCGGCCGAAACCACCCCGAGCCGCTCAACCAGCAGCGCCATAACCGACGTTGACGCTATGACGGACGACGGCCCGCCCCCTGCGATCCCAGCCCCACAAAGCACGGCACCAGCGGCCCACCCCCTGCTCCCAGCACCCGACCAACACCGCACACAACGACAACAGATGCGGCGGCACACCGTCACCGGAATCGGTGACGTCCGTACTCGACCGAGACGGTCCGGCCGTCACCGGCCGACCCCCCGGGTCTGCTCAACCAGCAGCGCTTTTACGGCTGTTGAGGCCCCGCAGCAGTCCCACGAAGCGCGGCACCGGCGAAGCCAGCACCTGCTCCCAGCACCCAACCAACATCACCGCGGACGACGAGAACAGATGCCGCAGGCCACCCACCAGAAACAGCGAAAGCCGCCACCCCACCCCGGACCGTCCGGACGTCACCGGCCGACCCCCCCCGGGTCTGCTCAACCAGCAGCGTCATGACGGCCGTTGACGCTATGACGGACGACGGCCCGCCCCCTGCGATCCCAGCCCCCGACCATCACCGCAGACGACGGGAACAGGTGCGGCAGGCCGCTCACCGGAACCGGCGAAAGCCGCCACCCCACCCCAGACCGTCCGGACGTCACCGGCCGAAACCACCCCGGGCCGCTCAACCAGCAGCGTCATGACGGCCGTTAACGCTATGACGGACGACGGCCCGCCCCCTGCGATCCCAGCCCCCAACCAACACCACAGACGACAGGAACAGATGCGGCAGGCCGCCCACCGGAACCGGCGAAAGCCGGCACTCGACCGAGGAGGTCCGGACGTCACCGGCCGACCCCCCCGGGTCTGCTCAACCAGCAGCGCCATGACAGCCGTTGAGCCCCGCAGCCACGATATGCCCGCCACGCCCGCCACGCACCGAAGGAAACCGGGCTTACCCCACGGACAGGAGCGGCGCCCGCAGACGACACACCAGACGACTGGTCCACAACAATCCCCTCTCAAAAACACACACAACACGCACGCACCCCTCAACAGACCAATACACCCCACAAAACTCATCACCCACCCCCAAACACAAACCCGGCACACCCCCACAGCCCCCCACGCGGCAC